>NZ_CP145888.1:0-4690 GCF_036894235.1 Paenibacillus sp. Y5S-9 | reverse complement strand
TTTACTAAATAAGCCTGACGACACCGCCCAAATCCTGCAGGGCGATCCCCATACCTATTTAGCTGAAGAGCAACGCAATCAGGGCAGTATCTAAAGCGGTTACAGCAGCGTAAAAATAACTTGGTTGCGAGTATCCATAACCTGCAAAATGCGTTGCACTTCATTTGCAGAGATAACAGAGGGTAGCCGTCTAGGCTTGCTTGCAGGGATATAATCAATATCGCCCAACGGCTGTTGTAAAAACCTGTTGTACAAAAAAGCTAGGGCATTTAAAGCGATTTTCTGCGTGTTTATGGCTACATGTCTGCTGTTTGCTAAGCTGGATAAAAACAGCCTGACCTCTTCACTGCCCATGGTCTGAGGATGACGTTTTTTGTGAAACAGAATAAAACGCTTAATCCAGTGCAGGTAAGTTTTTTCAGTTTTCAGCGCATAACCTTTTTGTCGCATATCCGTGCGTATAGAATTTAAAAATGGACTGTTAGACATAAAACGCTCCTTGTCTTGCAACTGTCTGCCTATACAGCCTATTCTAGCTGGGATTTAAAAAAGTGCCTGTTTTTTACGCCTAGAGATGCTTGTTTACCGGTAGAGTTTTAATTTAATGCTAAATAAATTAAAATGTTATGAGTTCTTTGGGTGAGATAATGTGCATCGTGCAAGCAGGATAGACGGCATGCACGATTTGTAATAACAGAGTGTCTTGTATTTTTAAAGAAAGTCTATTTAATACAAGTGATTATATTAATTAACGGTAAGCATCAGCGGGTGACAAAACGAGCATGCTTACTAATAAAATGTTAACCTCTGAGGAAGAATTGTGAAACTATCACTAATGGTAGCTATATCGAAGAATGGAGTTATCGGGAATGGCCCTGATATTCCATGGAGTGCCAAAGGTGAACAGCTCCTGTTTAAAGCTATTACCTATAACCAATGGCTGTTGGTTGGACGCAAGACTTTTGAATCAATGGGAGCATTACCCAACCGAAAGTATGCGGTCGTAACACGTTCAAGTTTTACATCTGACAATGAGAACGTATTGATCTTTCCATCAATTAAAGATGCTTTAACCAACCTAAAGAAAATAACGGATCATGTCATTGTTTCAGGTGGTGGGGAGATATACAAAAGCCTGATCGATCAAGTAGATACACTACATATATCTACAATAGACATCGAGCCGGAAGGTGATGTTTACTTTCCTGAAATCCCCAGCAATTTTAGGCCAGTTTTTACCCAAGACTTCGCCTCTAACATAAATTATAGTTACCAAATCTGGCAAAAGGGTTAACAAGTGGCAGCAACGGATTCGCAAACCTGTCACGCCTTTTGTACCAAAAGCCGCGCCAGGTTTGCGATCCGCTGTGCCAGGCGTTAGGCGTCATATGAAGATTTCGGTGATCCCTGAGCAGGTGGCGGAAACATTGGATGCTGAGAACCATTTCATTGTTCGTGAAGTGTTCGATGTGCACCTATCCGACCAAGGCTTTGAACTATCTACCAGAAGTGTGAGCCCCTACCGGAAGGATTACATCTCGGATGAAGACTCTGCTTGCTATGGCGCATTCATCGACCAAGAGCTTGTCGGGAAGATTGAACTCAACTCAACATGGAACGATCTAGCCTCTATCGAACACATTGTTGTGTCGCACACGCACCGAGGCAAAGGAGTCGCGCACAGTCTCATCGAATTTGCGAAAAAGTGGGCACTAAGCAGACAGCTCCTTGGCATACGATTAGAGACACAAACGAACAATGTACCTGCCTGCAATTTGTACGCAAAATGTGGCTTTACTCTCGGCGGCATTGACCTGTTCACGTATAAAACTAGACCTCAAGTCTCGAACGAAACAGCGATGTACTGGTACTGGTTCTCGGGAGCACAGGATGACGCCTAACAATTCATTCAAGCCGACACCGCTTCGCGGCGCGGCTTAATTCAGGAGTTAAACATCATGAGGGAAGCGGTGATCGCCGAAGTATCGACTCAACTATCAGAGGTAGTTGGCGTCATCGAGCGCCATCTCGAACCGACGTTGCTGGCCGTACATTTGTACGGCTCCGCAGTGGATGGCGGCCTGAAGCCACACAGTGATATTGATTTGCTGGTTACGGTGACCGTAAGGCTTGATGAAACAACGCGGCGAGCTTTGATCAACGACCTTTTGGAAACTTCGGCTTCCCCTGGAGAGAGCGAGATTCTCCGCGCTGTAGAAGTCACCATTGTTGTGCACGACGACATCATTCCGTGGCGTTATCCAGCTAAGCGCGAACTGCAATTTGGAGAATGGCAGCGCAATGACATTCTTGCAGGTATCTTCGAGCCAGCCACGATCGACATTGATCTGGCTATCTTGCTGACAAAAGCAAGAGAACATAGCGTTGCCTTGGTAGGTCCAGCGGCGGAGGAACTCTTTGATCCGGTTCCTGAACAGGATCTATTTGAGGCGCTAAATGAAACCTTAACGCTATGGAACTCGCCGCCCGACTGGGCTGGCGATGAGCGAAATGTAGTGCTTACGTTGTCCCGCATTTGGTACAGCGCAGTAACCGGCAAAATCGCGCCGAAGGATGTCGCTGCCGACTGGGCAATGGAGCGCCTGCCGGCCCAGTATCAGCCCGTCATACTTGAAGCTAGGCAGGCTTATCTTGGACAAGAAGATCGCTTGGCCTCGCGCGCAGATCAGTTGGAAGAATTTGTTCACTACGTGAAAGGCGAGATCACCAAGGTAGTCGGCAAATAATGTCTAACAATTCGTTCAAGCCGACGCCGCTTCGCGGCGCGGCTTAACTCAAGCGTTAGAGAGCTGGGGAAGACTATCCATCTAAAGAATGTGAAGTATTACTGAAAAAATATGTTTCTGGAGAAATTAAAACTCTAGACGAATTAAGAATAAGATTATTTGAAAAGTAGATAACTTGAAAAATCAGGGGATAGGGCATACAATGGAAAAAGGTCGGGGATAGCTACCAACTACCCCCTTCCCGATTGTCTTAGGACAATCTATTCAAGATGTAAGTAATTAGGTCGAGAATGGTAAGAACTCGAAAACCTAATACCGCAACTACTACGGTGAGCAGTAGTATCATTACGAAGTATTGTAATGCGTTCACATAGATCACCCCCTTAGTGCTATAAGCCTAAGGCAATCGGGCAACGTGCTAAGGACACGTTACACCGTTTGCCGATAGCACAAGGAAGATTTTATCACATAACCGCCTAACAGGGCGGTTTTGTTTTATTCGGGACTGAAAAAGCCGTTGAAACTTGCTTTCAATGGCTTTTTTAGTCTAACAACCGCAGGGCGTTAGCAGAAAGGTGCACGAAATTTCATAAAATTACACGGTAAGAAAGTGTATGGATTTTCACAAAGGTGTACAGATTTTAATAAAATACACCTTAAAGCCTTTAATACCAATGCATTGCAAAAGAAAAAGGGATCGAACTTTTGACATTCGATCCCTTTTCCTATAATCTGTTCAATGTGCGTTCTTTGCTATGATCCAGACCTAAGCAATCTAATCATAGCAAAGGGTGGGGCGTTGTTCAAGTAGTTAAATCGAAAACAGTGCTGGCGTCCACCTAAAATACCATTCAACAAGCACCCGAAAGGGATAGAACTCAAACGCACCCCTTAAATCAAACAGTCTTCAGCTCGGACTTCGGAAGAATAAACAGGCGTAGAAGTGATAACGTACCTAGAACGAAATCTAGGCTCTGTCTCCGTTTCGTGGCACGGTCTTTAAGTAGTACAGCCCACACCTGATAAGCGAGATTTAAGGTTACAGCGGAATTGATTGTAAGGTCTGCAATTCCCACCCTGATAAACGCCACAACGTTTTATTGTTGCCCCATTCACGCAACATTTGAGAACCGAATAGAAATCTTTTAGTAAAAAGCGTTCTTTTTTGGGTCAGTAGTTAATGTGGACGGTTTAACGGTTTTTCCCCTGCGGGTCGTATTGAAAAGCCATTGAAAAGCTGATGGATAACTCTGCGAGTTACCCACGAGCTTTCCAACAGCTTTCCAACACTAAAAACCTACCGCCCACAATAACCACTTCCCTAATAATAAAATTTTTTTATTTTTATTTTGGTTCAAAGGCTCACGATGTTCGCCTAATAAAACGAAGTCGCCTATCGGCTCCGCTGATTTTTATATATCACTCTCGGGGCTTTTGGTGTACTATTGTCTTTTGTAATAGCAAGGACACAAAAAGGGTACTCTTCGAGTTTCCTTTTTGACCTTGCAAAAGGGCTTTGCCCCCTTGACCCCCGACCGCTTTCAGCGGTCAAAATAGAAGAACGGACACCATTATGAAACGTGAGAAAGAGATAAAAATCAGGCTCACCGAAAACGAGTATCAAGCCTTGTTAGAGAGAAAAACGAAAGCAAGGCTTGCGGAGTGGGTTCGGGAAGTTGCCCTAGAACAGCAACCTAAGCGACAGCCGAAAGTAATCGACCCTGCGTTACTGTTCGAGCTGAACCGCATAGGCGTAAACCTGAACCAAATCGCCCGACAATGCAACAGTCAAAAGCCGAGCATTGACCTTGTTAGCGTGTTGGCGACCTTGCGAGAAATTGAAAAAAATCTCAAAAAATTGCGAGAATTGAGCCTATGATCGTTAAATTTTTTAAGAAACACGGTAAGGGAAAAGCTAGTAGTTGCAAGGCTTGCGTGGACTA